>NZ_WMEA01000002.1 GCF_021735925.1 Loktanella sp. M215 | reverse complement strand
GACAGCAGAGCCGCCGCCATGATCGACCGTCTGGTTCATAACCTGCCCCGTGAGCAGGACCGCAAAGCATTCGACGACTGGGTGAACCCGGCATCTGCGTTGATACCATCCACCGGGTACGGACGCACAGAGCGGCGCAGGAACAGCTGCTGAAGATGATGGTGGTCGCGCAGCCGTTGATACCTCTGCCCTGTCGGCGACCCTCCACCACATCTGCCTCTGACACAGGCACCGGTCGGAGCGGGCAATGAGGGGTCTGATCGGCGCAGTCCAGTCTGTGGCCCGTGTGGTCATGCTGGGATTGTGATGGCACCCGTCATGCTGGTCTACCTTGTCGTCGGCCTGCTGCTGGCGACACTGGTGGGGTTTGTTTGCGCTCGATCTTTCGGGGCGCTGTGCTGGGGCTGGACGCCTTCGATGATCCGACAACGCTTTGTGGGCTGGGCCGGCGCTCTCGTTGTTTACGTCGCGTGCTGGTGCGTCGCCGTCTGGCTCTGGACGGAGTATACCGGCATCGCCGCCAGCCTCCGGCGCGGGCGTGGCGACAGTCACGGCTCTGCGCGGTTTGCCGACAAGAAAGATCTTGCGCGAATGGAGGGCGGCACCGGGCTGATCGTTGGGCGCAATCCCCCAACACCGGCCGGCTGCTACGCTATGACGGACCGGCCCATCTGCTGACCTTCGCGCCAACACGCTCGGGCAGCGGTGTGGAGCAGCGTTCTGCCGAACCTGCTGCTGGTGGAGCGCTCCGTGCTGGTGATTGACCCCAAGGGCGAGAACGCACGCATCGCGGGGGCGGCAAGGGAAGCGTTCGGCGATGTGTTCATCCTTGATCCGTTCGGGGTTACGGGCATGGCGTCGGCATCCTACAACCCGCTCGACCGGTTGTCGGCTGACAGCCTCGATCTGGGCGATGATGCGAGCTCTCTGGCGGATGCGCTGGTGATAGATGCGGCGGGTCAGGGCGGGGACTCACTGGAACGAAGAGGCCAAAGCTCTGATCGGCGGGCTGATCATGTTCTGTGTCTCCCATGAGGAGGCGGAGCGCCGGTGTCCCGCCACGGTCCGGGAGTACCTGACCTTGTCAGCAGAAAACTTCACTAAGCTGATGGAGCTGATGCAGGAGAGCACCGCAGCAGGCGGTCTGATCGCACGGGCGGCCAACCGGCACCTCGGCAAGGCAGAGCGCGAAGCGGCGTCAGTGGTCTCGACAACGCAGCGCCACACGCACTTCCTCGACAGCCCGCGGATTATCAGCGTGACGTCCCGGTCCGACTTTCACTTCGCGGAACTGCGCCACCGGATCGCCTCGGTCTTCCTCGTGCTGCCTCCGAACCGCCTCGATGCCTACGCGCGCTGGCTGCGCCTGCTGGTCACCCGTGCTCTGCAGGAGATCGCTCGGGACGCAGAGGCGGTCTCCGGGCCTCAGGGAGATCTTGCGGCCGCCACAGCGGGGCGTACAACCTCACGTACCGCCGTTCCCCTCCTCAAGGCGGGTACAGAGCCCTCAGAGGCACAGACAGCCTCTGAGGGTGCCTCTGAGGGTGCCTCTGACGCACCAGACAGCGTGACGGGGCTCTCTTGGGACCGCAGGGCTGCTGCGGATCCCTCAGGCCCCTCCCCGCCGCCCCCACAACGCCCACCCTGTTTTTGCTGGACGAGTTTGCGGCGCTGGGGCGTCTGGAGGCCGTGGAGCGGGCCATGGGGCTGATGGCGGGCTACGGGTTGCAGCTCTGGCCGATCCTGCAGGATATGAGTCAGCTGAAGGATCTTTACGGGGCCCGGGCCAATACCTTCATCGCCAACGCCGGGGTGCAGCAGGTCTTCGGTGTCAACGACTTTGAGACCGCGAAATGGCTGAGCCAGACCATGGGTCAGGCCACCACCGGGTATCAGACCCAAAGCACGAAGCTCGGTGAGGACCCGTCCACCTCGCACAATCGTCACCGGCCGGGATCTGCTGACCCCTGACGAGATCATGCAGATGCCACCCACTGTGCAGCTCCTCCGCATCCAAGGCCAGCCGCCCGCCGTGGTGCAGAAACTGCGGTACTACGCTGATCCTGAGTTTGCCGGATTGTTCGTGGCGGAAGCCGCATGACCGCATTCACCCGCCTTGTTTTGAAAGACCCCACCCGATGACAAACCAGACCCCCTGCCCTCTCTGACGACGAGCTGCGCGAAACGCTGGATATGATCGGCACCGTCGTGGCCTCGGTTTCTGACCGCGTAGACGCCCAGACGGATGCGCTGGACCGGCTGAACAAGACCACGACGGAAGCCCGCCAGGCGGCCTTCGCGGCGCAAAGGCAAACCGATCCGGAGTTCTACGGACAGATCGTTGGTGAAGTGGCTCTGAAGCTGATTGAACGTTCCCTCGCGGACCTGAAAGGGACGATCAGTGATCTCGATCGTCAGACCCGGCAGACGATAACTGTCCTGAAGCAGAAGGATGACGACCGGGACCGGGACCGCAAGACCCTCACGGAGCGCGAACGGCGTATTGATGCTTTCAAAGCAAAGCTGCCCTGGATGACATTCGCTGTCGGTGTCTTTGCGATGGTCATGACGCTGACGGTGCCACGCTTCATCGCGCAGTTTCCGTCTGGCTGCGGTGTTCTCGGCGGGACCTGGACGGAGACCAGTGCAAGCTCCTACGTCTGCGCGTTCTTTAACCGAAGTTGAGCGAAATGCGGTTGGGAAGAGACTTATCCACAGGCTGCTAAAACGAAGAGGGTGTTAAATAGGTGTTAGACTCTGTGTTAAGCAAAAAATATCGCGTGTAAGATTTTGATTTTGTTGAGATCTTTTAGGGCGTGCGTGTGTAAAAGTACGAAAGAACGTGTGTGAAAGTACGAAGAACTGTGTGTGAAAGTACGAAAGGTCGGTCAGCGTGTGTGAAAGTACGAATCGTGGTGACTTTGAGCTTTTTGAACTTTAGTGTGTGTGAAAGTACGAAAGGATCCAGTTTTGCCTGATGAGAGTGCGGTCAACCGCTCCCCTCTTTTGCCAGACAGGCACCCTCAAGGGGATTTTTTCGTTTGCGATATTTTTGATGCCGTTCCTAAAGCTGATATGGCTTCAATGGAGCATCCGATCTTTTCGCTTTCGACCAAACCGGACACTCGTGTCCGTGAGTATGAACACAATGGCATAAAGATTGCGATCAAGCCTTCAGTAGACGGACTTGCAACCGTACATGACAGGGACATTTTGATTTACTGCATCAGTCAACTTATGACTGCTATCAACGATGGTAAAAAGGTCTCTCCAGCAGTTCGTTTTCGTGCATTCGATATGCTGGTTGCGACCAATCGTAACACAGCTGGATCTGGATATGCTCAATTGAAGGCTGCCTTAGAAAGGCTTGCCGGAACCCGGATCAGTACAAACATTGTGACGGGCGGTCAGGAAGTATTTAGAACTTTTGGATTGATCGAAAGTGCCGAGATCGTGCGTGAAACACGTGATGGGCGGATGCAGGAAGTGGAGGTTAAGCTATCTGATTGGGTATTTAATGCTATCCAGTCAAAGGAGGTCTTGACCCTCCATCGAGACTACTTCCGCCTCCGTAAGCCACTGGAACGGCGCATTTATGAAATTGCGCGCAAACACTGTGGTGCACAGAAACAATGGCGGGTTAGTCTGCTGTTACTTCAGAAAAAATGCGGGTCGAACTCCACGCTTCGAGAGTTTCGACGTTTGGTCATGAATATTGTCCTGGAAGACCGGTCACATGACCATATGCCTGATTATTCCATTGAACTGGACGAGCAGGATGACATGGTCGTTTTTTCGAACAGGCAGAGCGTCAAATTGGTGTTGCCACAGGCGACAGCGCCGCAGCTTGATCCGGATGTCTACGAGACTGCACGTATGCTCGTGTCTGGCCATGACGTCTATTATCTGGAGCGGGAGTGGCGAAAATGGTTACCTGAGACGCCCCGCAATCCCGAAGCAGCATTTCTGGGATTTTGCAGAAAATGGGTGCAGAATAGAAAAAATACCGGATAATTTTAGATACCGGATTTGTTTTTATACATGGCCCACGCATCTTCGATGATGACCCCTTGCTGAACGCCCCGACGCCTTGCTTCGTTGGCAATCTCTTCTGAAATACCAGGCATTACTTTGGCATGAACCTGATCAGTGCGGGGGCTTGGTTTGCGACCGCGCTTCTTTTGGGGCTCCCGTGCAACAAAACCAAGGGTTTCTCCTGCCTTATCCGTCTTCTCTACAGCTTGTGCGCTTCTGTCTTTTTCGCGCGTCTTCAGGCGGCCAAGGTCGATATTGAAGGGCTTCTCAGTCATTTTCCACCTCACCGGCTAGTCGTTGATATACAGCTTGCGCAAACTGCGCGGCATTCTCGATGGCTCTATCCATATTACCTTGCGCGGGCATACTATGCAGATCGCCGCCAAACTCAAAAAGCGCAGAAAAAGGCAGCGCGCTCCATCAGAGGGGGATTAATCAGATCCACGCCCTGCTCGGTTAGTGAGCCCGCAATCCCACTGTGCTGCTTGGACTTAATGGCCTTCGTCATAGTAAAGACGACAGCGTGAGGAATTTTCCGGTCCAGTGCTTCCTCCTCTTCCGCAATAAGCTGTAAAGCTCGTACACCAATCGTTGCGTCCAAGGTGGTGGCTCGCATGGGGGTAATGACCAGATCAGCCTGAGATATTGCGCGCGAGACTAAGCGGGAGGCTACCCCTTCAAGGTCAACAATGACGATCTGGCCGTCTGTGTCATGACGCTTGATTGTTTTCACGATGTCGGACTCGCTGACGTTCGACAGAACGGTGATCCGTTCAGGTACTGGACCTTTGTCAGACCACAAAGTCAGGGACTGGTTTGGGTCGCAGTCCAGCATGACAACATTTGCACCTGCATGGGCAAGTTCGGTTCCCAAAAGGACAGCCGTAGTGGACTTTCCGGCCCCACCTTTTGGCGAAGCGATGACAACTGTGGGCATAACTTCTCCCTTATTTTATCCGATATTTTAAGTAACCGGATATATTGATTAATTGGATATATAAGATTACCGGATAAGTAAAGATACCAGATAATAGGTAGACTCTGGAGGGGGTGGAAGCAAGCCACACAAATGTTGTTTTGTGTGGCAGAACGTGCTAGTTCGATCTCATGCCCAGACTCTCAATCGACATTACGCCCGAGCAGCATCAAAAGCTGAAAGCCATTGCTGCGCTGAAAGGCGAAAGCATCAAAGAATATGTATTGAGCCGGACACTTGGGGACACGCCTTCTCTGGACGACATGAGCGAGGCCCCAGGCGGTCATAGCCCTGGCCAATTTCCTTAAGCCGCGGATTGAGCAAGCCCGGCGCGGCGAGCTTTCCGTGAAGTCCATAGCGGACATTCGGCGGGACGCACACAAGCAGGCGGGGCTATAACTGCAGCTATGCAGTCATACGACCTTACATTAGCGGCAGAGGAAGATTTGCGCGACATCTGGCATGATACCTATCGCAAGTGGGGCTTTGATCAGGCTGAGATGTACTTCAATCAGATAGAGGCATGTTGCGAAGCCTTAAATAATGGCCTGGTGCGCTCCAGAGCTAAATGACCAGTTGCCAGACGGCGTCCGTGTTCACCAATGCCAGCATCATTACATCGTCTGGCTGAGCGAGAGCCGTCCGGTCATAATTGCCATTTTGCACGAACGCATGGATTTTCTGCGGCGGCTAAAAGCGAGGCTGTCATAGTCTCAGCATCACAGGTCTGATGGTTTGTGATGCCCTGCAGCGGCGAAAGTTACTACATATAGCAGCTCTGTTTTTACAATGTTCTTGTATTTTGGGAGGTATCACGACACAGTGTCAGAAATATTCCCAGATGTCTGGGCACTGGGAGCGTTTACCATATGACCGAATTTGAAATGCTGGTTCAGCAGACAGGCTGGAGTGTGGCTGAGGCTGCTAAGGTGCTCGGATACTCTGAAGGCCACGTCTACCGGTGGAAACGGGGCGAAGAAGTGCCGCGGGACGGTGTCATCAATCTGCTGCGTATGCATATCGATACGCACAAGGGCGCACAACCTGAAGGAGCCTTCACCTTCATCGATCTCTTCGCCGGAATCGGCGGATTGCGCAAAGCGATGGCCAGTGCGGGCGGGCGTTGTGTTTACACATCGGAATGGGATGCCTTTGCCCAGAAGACCTATCACGCCAACTTCCCGGACAACCGGCCGATCGCGGGTGACATCCGTGAGGTGGACGCCGCTGACATCCCCGAGCACGACGTTCTGGTTGCAGGTTTTCCCTGTCAGCCATTTTCCATCGCGGGCGTCTCCAAGAAGAATGCTTTAGGCCGGCTGCACGGATTTCAGGATGAAACCCAGGGCACGTTGTTCTTCGACGTGCTGCGTGTTCTGATGCACCACCGGCCGGCAGCGTTCCTGCTGGAGAACGTCAAGAACCTCAAAAGCCATGACAAGGGCCGCACGTTTGATGTGATCAAACGCAAGCTGACTGAGGAGCTGGGTTATACGCTGCATACCCGGATCATCGATGCAGCGAACTTCGTACCTCAGCACCGCGAACGGATCGTTATGGTAGGTTTCCGCGAAAAGACCGGCTTTTCCTTCGATGATCTTGTTCTGGCTGGCAGGGCGGGGCGCGGTATGCGCGACGTTCTGCATCCTGAAACCGGGACTGAAGTGCCTGAAAGTCACTTCACGGTAGGTCCGGATGCAAAGGTGAGCGACAAATATACGCTCAGCGACAAGCTCTGGCAGTACCTGCAGGGATACGCGGCCAAGCACAAAGCGGCCGGCAACGGTTTCGGGTTCGGTCTGGTGACGCCTGACAGCATCTCGCGGACACTGTCTGCACGCTACTACAAGGACGGCTCTGAGATCCTCGTCAGCCGTGGCCCGGGCCAGAACCCGCGCCGTCTGACACCGCGGGAATGCGCACGCCTGATGGGCTATGACGACAGCTTCCGGATCCCGGTCTCGGACACACAGGCTTACAAACAGTTCGGCAATTCGGTTGCAGTGCCGGTTTTTGCCGAGGTGGCCCGCCTGATGCGGCCGCACATTCTGTCGCTGACCGAAGGGCAGGACCTGCGCAAAGTTGGCTGATGTCCATGACCCCGCAACCCGGAGTCGCAATATGGCGGCCATCCGCAGCCGCGATACAAAACCTGAGCTGATCATCCGCAAAGGACTGCACGCACAGGGGTTCAGATTCAGACTGCAGGGCCGTGACCTCCCCGGCAGGCCGGATCTGGTCTTTCCTAAATATCATGCGCTGCTCTGGGTCCACGGCTGCTTCTGGCACGGGCACAGCTGCCCGCTGTTTCACTGGCCTAAGAGCCGTGAGGACTTCTGGCGGGCCAAGATCGGCCGCAATCAGGAACGGGACGCTGCCACATGGACAGCTGCCCGGGCCGCCGGCTGGCGATGTGGCGTTGTCTGGGAATGTGCTCTGAAGGGCAGGGGGCGTCTGTCACCCGGTCATGTCATTGACTCAATAGCGCACTGGCTGTCCTCTGATGCAGATGAATTCTGCATTGAAGGCCAATGGATTGATAACGCCGCTCACCCGCCTGCTTGACCAGATGGCTGCCCATGGGGCGGTACGTTTCTACGCCAAGCGAATTGCTCCGAATGACAACTCAAAAAATCAGGTTTATCTGGGCGGCGGATTTGGCGCCCTGAACATCATTCCGCATGGTCCGGTCGAGGGTGACGACAGTGACCGCGCGGGCAGCGTCCGAGACAGGGCCAAAGCCATGGTTCGTTTCTTCTGGCTCGATGCTGACGGCCCGACGCCCGCACCCGATGCGCAGCTAATCCTGTATCCGAAATATCCCGAGGTGCGGATGTCCGGCTTTTTGCGCGGAGCGAAACGTGCACCAGTCGTGCTGATGAGGTCGCGCGACGAAGGCAGAGTGCTGTTTTTGGGGATCTGTGCCGATGGCCGGGTTCTGGGTCATGTCGTTGCAGCTGACGATCCCGTTGCCCACACCTTTGACGCAGCAGCGTCCGGTCTCGAAACGACCGGCGTCTTTCACGATCTGGAAAAACTGCGCCAAGATGGCACCGACCCGAAGGAAGCACTGCTCGCCGCGCTCCGGCGGATTCACGCCAAAGGCTGGATCGCATCGCAGAAGATGGGCAGGGCAGGGGTGCCGGCCCCCCTACAGCGCCCGCAACGGCGGCGGCTATACGCTGGAAGCTGAGCTGGGCATCGCTCCGAACGGCTATGCGGATCCGGACTTTATGGGCTGGGAGGTCAAGCAATACGGGGTAAACGACTTTACCAGCTACCGTGCAAAAGGCGCTGTGACCCTGATGACGCCGGAACCAACCGGCGGGCTGTACCGGGATGAGGGTGTCGCGGCGTTTCTGAACCGCTATGGCTATGCCGATAAGTCGGGCAAGGCAGACCGTATCAATTTCGGCGGGATCTACACCGCCAGCCGTGATTTCCACGCAGACACCGGCCTCATGCTGCGCCTTGACGGGTTCGACGCGGCAACGGGGAAGATCACAGATTTCGACGGCGGGATTGTCCTGCTGGACCGCGACAACACTGTCGCAGCTTCATGGGGGTTCCGGGGCATTATGGCCCACTGGAACCGCAAGCACGCCAAGGCCGTCTATGTGCCGTCTCTCATGCAGTTCCCACCGCCGGAGTACAGCTATGGAGGTGTAGTCCAGTTGTGCGAAGGAACTGACGTGCTCCTCCTGCTGGCGGCGGTTTCAGCCGGAAGCGTTTACTACGATCCGGGCATCAAGATGGAAGCTGCGGGATCAGCAAAGCCGCTGATCAAGCGCCGGAGCCAGTTTCGAGTCCGGCACGCTGACTTGAACGCATTATACAGGGGGGCTGAGGAGGTGGCGATAACATAATGACCGCAATACTATGCTCCACATGAATGAGGTCGGCTGAACGCATTGTGGGCAAGTCTGCACCGCGACATCGCAGATTTCCGCCATTTCAGTCTATAGAGTTCAGCTTATGGACTGAAATAGGTTCTTACAAAGATAGTTATTTATCATATAGTACTTTGAAAAATATAGTGTTTTTTTTGTATAATTTAGAATACTTCAGAGAAGTCTATCTAGATAGAAAATAACGGGCATCGTATTTTTGGACATAATCGACGCAAAAAGTTCAAACCAAGGATTACCCACATGCCCTCTGATGACGTTCTCTCCTCGCTGCTCTCAGCACCCCCGATCATCCTCGCGCTTCTCCTTGGAATTAGTGCTGTAGGTGTAGCCGGATTTGCGCTGCACGTAGTCCTTCACGCCATCACGAAGGAACGTCGCAAATGAACATGCGTCAGTGGGTAAAGCTGCCGTCTGCTTGGATGGAAGAAGGCGGGCTTTCAGCCTTCAAGTGGCGTGCCGAGGCCGGGGCATCCGAAACAGCAGCTCTCATGGTTCTGATGGCAATCGCGCATCGCGCTGATCTGGAAGAGGGCATCGCTCGCGCGACATACAACGACCTGTTTGCCGCAACTGGCGTAAGCCGCACCAAGATTGCCGATGGTCTCGAAATTCTGGCAGCACGTAATTTGGTGATACGCGAAGCTAACGGGCGCAGCACATTCCAACTCACAAACTACGGCAAGGGGCGTCCTTTGGGCCGCGCTGCCTGCGAAACCTTTATACGATGGCAATGGAGCTATGCCGATGTTCGAAGACTTCTATCTTCGTAAGGTGGCAGAGCTGGATGCCGTGAAAATCTATCTCGCGCTCGCGGCGCGGCGTGACACTAAACAGAACGTGACCCGGATCACCTACGATCAAATCAGCGACTATGCGGGTGTCCCGATTAAGCGCATTAAGCGCGCTCTTGGGATTCTGAACATCAACGGTCTTGTTACCGTGGAAAGCTATGAGCGGATGGATCGCTTACCCGGTGCATCTCATGGTTACCGACTGAGCCACTTATTTCCAAAATTCCATGCCGGAACAACCGGGCGCACGACGCGCGGACTGGGTGGAGATTCAAAAAATTACGAGTAGCGGAACGGTTATGAACATTTGAGAACGCAAGTATGTGCGTCGGCAAGGGAGATTTAAGTTGAAAAGAAAAAATGGCAGCTCTGGTTTTAGGGAATGCGGAGTATCCCGCAGGTGGCGAACTCGAAAATCCTGTCAACGACGCTTTGGACATAAGTGAAAAACTAAAGTCCTACGATTTTGAGGTGATACTCGGGACAGACTGCTCAAAAGCGGCCATGGAAAAAAAGCTTAAAGAATGTGGTGATCTTCTCAAAACCCATGATGTCGGAATGTTTTTTTTTCGCCGGTCATGGTATGCAAATTGATGGTAGCAATTATTTGCTAGCCATCGACACAGACGACTCTTCAGAGATTGATGCAAAATACAGCTCACTCTCCTTGGATAAGGTTGTAGAGGTATTGGCAAAATCCAAGGCATTAACCAAGATTATTGTGTTGGATGCGTGCCGAAACAATCCTTGGAAGAGGGCGTGGCATCGGGATATAGCCATGCGCGGCCTTGCGTCTGTTTATGCCCCGAAAGGCACGATCATAGGATTTGCAACGTCCCCCGGTGAAACCGCTGCTGATGGGGTCGGACGGAATGGCACTTATACTGAGGCTCTGTTGCAGCACATTGACACAAAAGACTGCCCCATCGAGACAATGTTCAAGCGGGTAAGAAACACCGTCGCCGCCGCCAGCCAAGGTAAGCAGACTACATGGGAACACACATCCTTAGCCGGTGAGTTCTATTTCAATCTAGGTATCGACAAAATAGTTAAGGAATATGACGAAACCGCTCTTGCAGATGGCCTGTTTGGCCTCGACAACTCTAAGTTGTCACATAAAATTATAGAAGGTTTGAAGAGCTATAATTGGTATGTTCAAAATCCGGCATTACTGAAGCTTGATGAAAAAAGCGTTAAGCCGATGAGTATTAACAACCTATTCGTCCTTGGTCGAAATATATATCAAGCCGCTTGTGGATCATCTGGAGCCGCTGACGTTTTTATCGAAGACTTCAAATCGCGCACTGCACAGTTTGGCAAATTGAAGCGGAAGGCGTTGTTAGACGGGATGCTATTCGAGATATTTTTTGACTCGACAGGTAACCTCCGCCCCAAGATCAAAAGTAAATATTTTGACGAAGTATTTGACTTACAAAAAATACCCGAACTTAAGGCGAGTTTTGAATTTATTGCGGACACACTATCGGCTGCGGGCGCAAACTTCATCCAACTACCTGGTCGTGGGCACGTACTGGACGTTACCGTTTCAACAAAGAAAAAAAAGAAAGGCTATCTTGTTGAATCAGTATTTATAGGCGGACTGGATTTATTTCAGCGTCCGGAAAGCGATTGGGATGACCTCGATGGTATACCGTTATACTCTAAAACTATCATTGAGAGACTGAACGCAAACCTTTCCCACGAACTTGTCGTCCCTCAGCGCCTGCTGAATGTGACCTACACCCCTGCATCTGTTGATGAAGACGATGTAATCCTCATCCCGCACGGATGGAGCATCAAAAGATGATTAGGCCCGCAATCAAGCTAACCTACGCTGCTGTGTTCGACTCTCCAGCCACGCCCAGTTCTTCACTGGATTGCGTTTCGCCAGATAGGTCTGCGCGATCATCAGAGATGGTATTTGCGGGCGATGTCGAGGGCCTCGGCCTGTTCGGTGCCGATGTATTCTTTCGTGCTCTCGATGCTGACGTGGCCCAGCAGGAGCTGGGCAGCCCGTAGGTTGCCGGTCTGCTGGTGGATATAGGTCGGGAAGGTGCGGCGCAGGGAGTGCAGCCCGTAGAGCGCGGGATCGAGCCAGCCCGTATCAGCCAGCCTTTGAACAGCCGCCAGAGCTGGCTTTCACTCAGGTGTGAATGCGACCAGCGCACGCCCTGTCCGGTGAACAGCCAGCCGTGCAGCGGCCGCTCGCTGGCGGCCAGGTAGACGCGCAGGCTGTCGCGCGTCACCGCCGACAGCCGCGCTTGCACGGGGCGGGCATTCCGGGTCTCGGTCTTCTTCTGCCGGATCTCGACAATCTCGCGCACCCCGAGCGGGGTGGCCACATCGGCGACCCGCAGCCGCACCAAGTCGGAGCCCCGGAAGCAGGTATCCAGGGCCACGTTAAACAGCGCCAGGTCACGGACCGCCGCAGCTTGCGTCCGGCTGTCCTGCCGCAGCAAGAGCCGGATCAGGCTGACCTCGTCAGGGGTGAGCGGGGGTTTCTTGCCCACCACCTTGCCGCGGTTCCAGGCCGGTTTCGGAGGGGGTGTCATGGGGCCAATCCTTGCAGGCTACGCACCCATTATAGCGGGAAAGCGTGCATACCGGAAGAGGTGAAGCGCGAAGAACCCATGAAACCCCTGTTTTATATAGCTCAGCCCCATCGGTCGCCATGCGAGCTAATATCAAAAAGCTTGCATGGATGGGTAAGCCGGTGCAGTTCAAAAACGTGTATCTACTGTTCGGCTTTTGAAGCGGGTTTGTGGCAGCTAAAAACAGGGCAGGGGATGCGTGTGCCAAAAACGAGGGTTTTTGGCACACGTCTGAATGACGGCAGTGCCGGATAAAGTTACCTTTCGCGTATCATATTTCTGACCTAAACTGGACACTTATCGCAGCGTCCCACAAAGCCGATTATAAAGGACGAAAGCGACTATCATTATTTTATAAGGACAGATGAATGAGCAAACAGTTTTACGAAGTTACAAAGGGACACCTAGGACAATACGAGGACTGGTGGAACTTTGATGCAGAAAAAAGTGTGGTCACGCACCATTGGGACTACGTCACAGTTAAAGGTTTGGCTCAGAATACGGGAAAAAGGACTTATTCGACAACAGAGTTTCTAGAAGGCGATCATCATAGTGGAGCAAAATCAGCCTTGAGAGAAATTTTGAAGGTTGAATAAATACTATGAGAAACAGGCCTGAAAAATCTGAGAAACTACCGGCGCTCCATACGCTCATCATCGGGGACATCCGCGCAGCATGGTCTAAAATGTATTGGGATGTGGATGCTTTCGGAGACGTCCAACGATCATTTCCGGAAGAACATGAGCCGCTCGCTTACTTAGCACTCAATGCATGTATTTCAGCGTCTTCTTTGGAAAACTGGGCGAGAACACGATGGATGCAACAAGAACGCAAGAAAAAGTTCAGGGTAAAGGAACAGGACTTTACTGATTTGGTAGACGCGAAAATACCTCATCAGGGTCTCTGTGTAGACGTTGCTAATACGACGAAGCACGGTAAGCACAAGGAACGTCGCTGGAAAAATGGAGAACTCAATTTCAGATATGACGCGGCCAGCGAGCATGACCCGCCTGGGCTTTGTCATCTTAAAGTTACATGAAAGTAAAACCAGCATCCTTTACAATGATCTTCATGATCTGCCGAACCTTTGGTGGGAATTTCTAAAAGAAGTTGATCTTGTTTCCGGTGAAAAACCTACGCTGGAATGGTGGCAACGCAAAATTTCTCGAATGTTCCCTATGATCTTACGCTAGCATAAACGTACTCGCTATCGTGGTTTGTGCTAACAACCCTTTGTTGAAGGGTTTTTGAGCACTGTTTTCGTCCGGCAAACCATTTAGATTATTCCTGAACTAGAAGCCGACATTAGAGGTGCAAGTAAGTGTCGGAAGTTTGGGCTCAGAACCGCCATTCACCACGTTCCAAAAACCACCGTTTCTGGCTTACCCCCTTAACGCGGGAAGTAACGCCCTTCGTCCCTGTCCTGAACCGCAAGGGTCACGATCTGACTTACCGCAACGCCACAATCGAGACCGGCGTAAAACGTTACAAGACGGCGACCACCATGTGCCGTACATGTCTGCGGAAGCTCGATTTTACAGACGTTTCAGTGCGGTCGGTCATCCGCTTGGTCAATGAGGATGCCCGAGAGGCGTGGCCCCCCGAGTTCATGAGTACGGATTAGAACGGCGTTGAAAAAGTCGGGTACGTTAAGGCTTACAGCAGGCGGCGTAGAGGTCGGTCGCGTTGGCTTAAGCCTTCCTCTGCAGGCTGCTCGATCAGCGCCAATCCAAGACAAATGTGGATTGGGTCTGATGTAGGCCAAGACTTTTAACAGGTGTCATTCACCTGTTGACTCAGCAGACTTCCCTGTATATCAGCAGTCATACACTGGTGGAGTTTGTAAATTATGACTGATAGTACAACCCGAATTTCCTTACGCCTCCGGAGCGATGTGGCCGACCTCATCAAGTCGCTATCCTCCGAAGCTGGGATCGATCCCTCCGCCTTCATGCAGCGCGCGCTGGAACGCGCCGTCTACGAACACCTACCGGCTGATCGGCGGCGGGAGATCGACAACACCACGGCCCTCTACGAGATGGCGCAGACCGTAGCCCGCGAGATCCGTGACGCGGGAAAAGCGGACGAGCATTTCACGCTCACTGTCTTTCGCGCGATGATGGCCATCCCAAACATTCGGGCTCTCTACGAGGAGGTGATCGGCGTGGACGCCTATGCTGACAAGGCGCCCGGAAAGATGCCGCTCAACATGTACCTAGGCTGGTACATCAAGAAGGCGGTCGGCGCAGAGCCGCTTCTCGACGACGCGGGCACTCCACGCAGGGAGTATGTTACCGGCGAGCCGATCAAGAGCTACACACTCCTCGCTGTGGAGCCTCCCGTCGCAGCCGTCATCGTCCGTGCATCGTAAGCGGAACCCCCATGGCTGATCACAAGAACGTCCTGATCGCGATCGCGGCCACTACGGACCCCGCCAAGCTCCGCAACTTTAGAGCCAATGCCCGCAGGCTCAGCGCGACCGATGTAGAGGAAGCCGCCTTCCGGCGCTTGGTGGAGATACTTCCGAAAGAAGAGCCCGGCACGCTCGAGCACGACTTCTGGAAGACGATCCACGCATTTGAGGAGATGCACAGCGAGGAGCGAGGAAAGACCATCAGGCTGTCCCGGACGCGCCAGAAGGTCGCCCGTGTCGGCGTAAAGGAGACCCTGATCGGGTTCGCGACCAGCAAGACCCCGACAGACGGCTTCAGGATCTTGATCGACTATGGCTGCCCCGAGCTTACCGGCGAGGCACTGGTCCTAAAACACAGTAAGGAGTTCAATCCGGAGGTGCAGCTTGCCGCCAGGCGACGACTAGAAGACGCAGGTGTCGATCCCTCGAAGCTGGTCTTGTGATCCCTCCTTCTAGGTCACTCTGCCTTACTCTGGGGCCCGAAAACCACCGTTTGTGGCACTCAGTGCTAATCCTTGGCGGGAGATTGAAGATTTTGATTGGAATTCCTAAAAACGACTGTTTACTGCGCGATATGTTGGGATTTGCTCGTGCCCCTAGGAGAGCTGACTACCTTAAGCGTATAAAGGCTCTTGTCCTGCCGGTGGTCGAGATGAAACGGTACGAGGCGGTAAGTACATCGCTTACATCAATGCGGTGACATTAGCGACGTGGGCCCGAACCTTTAACGAAAGACAGGACGTGGCAGCCCGATATTACTCACCGGACGATCCAGAGAACTACGTTACCTCGTCTAGGCTCAAGCGCTTCGCTCGGACGAAGCAGATCGAGTATATGGTCCACTGGTTTCGAGGCATGTTTGAAGACCCTCAGAACGAGATGCCCTACGCGGACAAGGAAGACCCTGGCGACTCTCCCTATCGCTATCCTTGGGGCGGACCCTACGATGCCGACGAACAGCTCCAAGACGAGTTTAGCGACATAGTGCCCTTTGAGGTTATTCAGGAAGCCGTCCTAGAGGTACAATCAGACGGCACGATAGAATGGGCCCCAGGTCCAAATCATCCTGATCAGATAGCCGCCCGCGACGGGGCAATGGCCGAACACTATAACGAGCCCCCCTTCACCGGCCTTAGAAGATATTCAGCGGCGGATAGAAAACGGCGTCGTTCCCGCCTTTGGCGATCCGTTTGAACACGAGGAACGCGTGGCATTGCGCCGCAAACTAGCGGAGCTGCGCGCGCTCCTTGCTCAAGACCCGCCGTCGCATGGCGGGATTGGGCACAATCAACCGCCAGAGCAACCGGCACTGACGGTCGAGCTGAAGATCGAAGCAACCGATGCCATCGACCAGATGGATGCAGAGCTAGCTAACGAAAAGCCCGACGTAGAGGTCGTGCTCGAGGCAACAGGACGGCTGCAAAAAGTCCTCTTCTGGATGGGCAAGAAACTCGACAAGTCCGTCGACAGCTTCATGGCGACGATTGGCTCAGCGGGCGGTGTCGCGGTCGTCGGCGGCGTCACTGTTCAGCTCGCAGGGGTTCTTGTCGGTGAGAAGATTGGCCAAGTGGTAGAGACAGCACTGCAATGGCTAAACACTGTCACCCTGCCCTTCTGAGTGACGTGTCTGCGATTAAGTCCGACTGAGCTGGTGCCTGTTCTTCGGAGCAGCCTTCGCCGCTGCAAACTAGGAGACGAACAGGATCCTGCGTCAAGAGGCTGGTGCGGCCTGCAAGCCGCAAGGCTGAAAACAAGGCCCCTGAAGCTAGTTACCTCAGCTCGGGCAGGTTTTCGGCCGGTTGCGCCCACAGTCTCTGTCACTGGAAAAAATGACAGTTTATGGCAAGGTGTCATTGCCTCAAAGTAGCCGTTCGTACCATTTGCAGCTAAGGTCAGTAACCAGCACAACCTGCTCATTGGATGTCAGGCAGTGAAGGTTACGTCGTACGAGGGCAGCCCCTTCGCTCGCGACACGAAACTTGCGCAGAGCCTTAATACATAAAAACTACCAACCTCCGGATGTGGTCATTTGCGCTCGAAGCGGCCTTTCGACGTACGGTGGGGCACAGTCCACTTCCGGCCGTACAAGCGTATATCAAAAAGCTTGCATAGTTCAGCTGCACAGGGACAAAAAGAAGGAGGGCAGTCATGTTCAGGCCCATGCCTGACTCCTTAAAAATACCCCTTAAGGTGTGTTAAGATACCATCAGGGAGGGCGGTGACCACTCCATGCGGCGTGATGAGCTTAGCGGTTTGATGACTTACTTTTCCAAACGACTGGTTTATGAGTATGCCTCAAAGCAAAGGTTAATTGGGTCGATTAGGGCGTATGATGGACTTTCAACCACATGAGCCCTGTCCCTGCGGCAGCGGTGATCTTCACAACGACTGTCATGGTCCCATCCTCTCCGCACCGCCGCACAAGCAGCTTCAGGTTGCTCAAGCGCGTTACGCTAGTGGGTGGAACCAAAATGCGGAACGATATAAGGCCCAAGGCCTCTATCATCAGCTAGCGCTCAATCTTGTCTCGGTTGGAAATATCAAAAAGTTTTTGATATAGGTTGCGGTCTCGGGCATGGGATTGAAGCTATAAAAATCCGAACTACCACCTTTACAAAGCTCGATCGTTGGCGTTGATGAGAACCCCGATTGTATTTCGGGAGCAGTAAAGCTACTCGGCTTAGAGTTAATCCCAATGGCACATCAGCGCCTCAAATCTAAACGGCAATTGAGCGGCCAATTTAGTATAGAAGTCCGAAAAGGACGTATACCCGCTCCAAGCGAAATCTCTGTTATTAACGCAGACATGTTACTTCGTGATCCGCAGTTCGAAATCTGGCTTGAAGAGCAAAGTCCGTTTGATGCAGTAACGATGTGGTTCATGGGTGTACACAAGGCCCGAAGCATGACCAAAATCTACAATGAGATTGGTATTCACTCTGATCGTGAAAACCGCGAAGCACTCGAAAGAAGACAGCTCGAACTCGCATCACGGCTGCTTCATACTGGTGGGGTGTTGCAACTGGTTAACCGAGTGGTTTCGAACGATATTGACAGTTATCGCGATACTCTGGTGCAGGAAGCGAAGACCAAGCTTACAGGAAGCGGCCTCAAGTTCTCCAGTCTCTCTACGTTTCAGTATGAAGAGCCTAATAACACAGGATCTATAAGAGTTTCGACGCCCGGCCTTGATGTAATGGGTATACCAACATTCGCAACTTCCATCCTAGCACTAAAAGCATAGGTAACTTCAGCGTCAAGTACTTATCAAGGATCCCCGCCCTACGATCGTTCACAAAACCTAGACACCTTGGCCTCATCAAACCATGCTACCGACCAACATACTCATACGGCGTACGTTTCATCCGGTTTCGAAAGCCACAACGGCATTGCCAGCTCGAAAAACCTTTTCGAAGACGCACATAAGCTGCTCGCATAGCCAAACATACCTTGGCACCTTAACTATCACCAAAGCTGGTCTCAGATCTCCTTCAGGTTTGATACAGGAATGAACCATACGACAGCAAGGAGTCTTGCTCAGTACATCCAGATCGGGACCCGACATACAAGTGCCAGTAAAAATTAAATATGCCAGCTTATACAGCGGTTGTGGCGGTTTAGATTTAGGCTTCGAACGAGCCGGATTTCAACAGCATTGCTCATTTGATCACGACGTAAATGCATTGGAAACACTTCAGAGAAACACAGGCGCAACTGTGAGGTTAGCTGACCTAAGCAAGCCAGACGCCGACGTAATTCAAAAGGTATCTGAATCTGACATATTAATAGCTGGTCCACCTTGTCAGGGTTTTTCTACCGCCGGAAAAAATGATCCAACAGATGAAAGAAACAAGCATCTGCTAAACGTCGCAGAAATCGCATGTCTTGCCAAACCAAAGTTGGTATTGATTGAAAACGTTAAGGGCCTACTTAGCCCCACTAATAAATATCATTATGAAGAAACCGTCTCGAAGCTGGAAAGTTCAGATTACAAGGTAACGTCCAAGTCCTATCTCGTCTCTGATTTTGGAATAGCTCAATCTCGGACCAGAGTCCTGATAACCGCCGTTTTAGACGAGAAGCCACTGAACCTAAACCTAAAGCATAAAAGTCCCAAGAGGCTAAGTGACATTCTTAGAGGGTCTGAAGATATTATAAATGGTCAAATTTATCCCCTTTCAGAAGAGGGTAATGACTATAAGATTTCGCGGCGAATTTCTCAAGGTCAAAAATTATCAAACGTTAGGTGTGGTATATCTTCAATTCACACATGGAATATACCAGAAGTATTCGGGCAAGTTAATGATACGGAGATATCAATACTAGAGATCATTTCCAGACTACGGCGGCAAAACCGCCGGCGGAGCAACGGCGATGCCGATCCAGTAGAGCCTTATTATATTGATAAGTCATATGGATCAGATACTAGCGAGATCTTAAATAGTCTTATTAAAAAAGGATATGCTAAGCGTGTCGAAGATTATATCGATATAACGCACACTTTTAATGGAAAATATAGACGCCCACATTGGAATGATGTATCGCCAACAGTTGACACGAGATTTGGGCAACCACGGTATTTCTTACATCCTGATCAACACCGAGGTTTTACTGTGCGTGAAGCAGCACGCATACAAAGTTTTCCTGATAGTTATAAATTCTTCGGCTCAGATCAAGTAAACTTCAGAATGATCGGAAATGCCGTACCACCAAGTTTTTCCATACAAATTGCTGAATATATACGTGATGAATGGTTTAAAAGATGACACCTATTGAACTACAACGGAAACTACAGATTTGGTGCCAAGAAGACTACGACGGATCCATTGGCATAAGTGATATTAAGAAGGACATAGAGTTTTTGTCACGAGAGCTCTATAATGAATATGACGTCACAAAACATGGTGGTCATGGAGATTTTATCTTCCGGTTGGCGCGATGGATTGGATCTGCAGAAACTGATGACGACCAGAAATCTTTATTTGTACTATTGCGTCACCTAATTTTCTTTGGCGACAATGAACTTGATGCAGCTTACCGAACAGCATTCAGCCGTCACGTAGTATCTTGGTTGATGAACGATCAAAAATTAAATGTATTCTCTACAACGGCAGATGCAGATTTAAAATCAATATTAAATAGGACTTTGCTCACTGAGATTACTGACAGTTTTGGGCTACGTAGCTTTTTGGGAAAAAATAATCTACACGGAAGGCCACGATATACATGGTATGCTCATCGTAAATCATGGCAGCGACAGCAATTTATAGATACCGAAATTGTCCGGAATCTTGGTGAAAACATAAGCCACATAGTTTTATTTGAAGATTTCGTTGGCAGCGGTTCGCAAGTTGAGCCCTTTCTAAAGCTTGCGTGTAATGTCGATCGGAATATAAAAGTTTTGTTCTGTCCTATGTATATCTGCCCCGCGGGTGCCCAGTTAGCACTAAGGTTACAGAGACAATATAGAAACTTTAGTTTTAGTCCTGTCCTTGAAATACCTCAAAAATGTTTCATAACTAAAAATGCAATAGATGGCGAACACCCGGATTTTCCAACAATTAGGAAAACTGCAAACGTCGTCCATCCAAAGGTAGTTATCCCCGGATCTCCTCAAGATTTTGGGCCATTTGGTTTTGACGGCGTCAATCAGCAAGGAGCTACTGGTGGCTTCATTGTTACATCGACAAATTGCCCGGATAATACTATACCTCTTATCCATCGCAGGCGAGCGGGATACTGGGAACCACTTTTTTTGAGAACATCAAGGGAAGCTTTAGAGGTGACGCCATGACTAATCCTTTCAACAATCTATATCATACTGAATCAATACCAGCTGATAGGTTTGTAGAGATCTTTAGTCCCGTTTTACTCCGTGAAAGTAAAACGCATGAGCTGTTCCAACCTGGTAGTGTAGTATTAACTGGCCTGCAAGGTTCCGGAAAATCAGCCTTACTGAATTTATTAAAACCAGAAGTTTTGATTGCTTATAAAAATAGTTCTGAACCTTGGCCATTACCAGTTCATTGCTCGAAGTTTTTATCTGCAAGTATCGTTCTTCGGTCAAGTGGTGCTTTAGATTTCGGCCAGAGATCAATATCTGAAGAAGTAGATAGCAACAAGAATATATTAGGTTTATTCTTTGGAGACTATCTAAATTACTGGATAGTCGACGATCTTTTGACAAATATTGAGCTTCTCTGGTCCGATCGCGGCGCTAAGTTAGCCGATTTTATCGGCGCCGAAATTTCGGAAACGAAGCTTAATAATTTCGCTCAGAAATTAAAAAAGGATTCGTGCTGGTTCGGTGTTCTTGATAATGTCGATACATTTCATGCACTGAGGAAGGTAATTTCTAATAGAATTCTTCAGTACGAAAGTTTTCTAAATTATAATTCTGACTTTCCTAAAAGCCTTAATTTTACAAAGACGAAGCCCGGTGATCCAATTGGAAGCATTGCAGATGCTTTAAAGTCCAGTGGAATCATACCGATCGACTTACCAATTTTTATCACCATAGATCAATTTGAAGATTTGATGGATTTGGAGCGGGATAATGGCGAATTAGGAACTCCGATTTTTCGCAGCGTGATAATGAGAATGCTGGGAAATCGCGATAAAAGAGTATCATATAGAGTCGGAGCAAGACCGTATTCAATGCTGAAGGGCCTTCAGGGATTTGGAAACAACTCCTTTACTGAAGAGGGGAGGGAATATGAGCTTGTTGATATCATCAAGATTTTGCGAGGCGGCGAGAATCGAAGAACGTTGTTTCAAGACTTATGTGAGGACGTATTTGATAGACGGCTGAGATTCGCCGAGTTCGATTGCTTGCCAAAAGGCAGCAAATTAACATATCTTTTCGGAAAACGCGCTTCTGCTGAAGATAAGGTGGCTACGTTCATCCGCGATAGTGGAAAACGAGTAATTTCATCAGATTTCCAAGTTTCACCACTGATCAAAAATGCCCTTTCAGAGGTATCTCGGACGAATCCGATAAGTGCAAAACTTGGTGAGGCTTGGACGCGTCAGAATATTGATTCCATTGATATTTCGCCTGAGTTAATCATGTCAGAACCTTGGCAAAGTAAAGTTTGGTGGAAGAAGGAGCGTAAACAACAGGCATTAATGCAGGTTTTTTCAACATGTAGGCAAAAGCTTGTCTGGTATGGTGCGCCTGATATTGTTTTGCTCTCTGGAAAAAACATATTTGTATTTCTGAGTATTTGCCAATTCATTTGGGCCGAGTATCTACGAAGTACTAGTGAGTCTTCGCAGATTTTTCCAAAGGGGATTGATCCTCTTACACAGGCTACTGGGATTCATTCAGCTAGTGAATATTGGTTTAGGAAGGTTCGCGCTGAGCCAAAAGGAGGTGATGACCGACATCGGTTCGCTAACGTTCTTGGCACAGCGATAAGGGATCGGCTGACGCGTGATAAAAGTATGTCATATCCGGGGAGAACGGATTTTCTCTTCCCGTTAAAGATCTTGAGGCGGCTCGCCATGTAGAGTCATTCCTTGAAAATTGCGTGTCTTTTGGAGTTCTTGAGCAACATTCTCACACTTCTAAGTCTCGATCCCGAGGACAAAGTCAGAAGTGGTTTCTGTCTTCAATTCTTACTCCTTATTTTCAAATTCCAACTGCTCATACTAAAGAACCAATATATTCCAACATTGAGGATATTGAAGACTGGATGTGTTCAGCGCGAGTATCTTCAGCGGCTGGTGTTAGCCGCTCAAAACTCAAGAAAAATATATTAGTAATCCTATAGACGAACAACTTACACTTAATTTTCGTGGCGGGGTAGAAGATTGATACGCGAGGGTAGGCCATTCAGGGCGTGGGGAAGTGTCGAGAGAATACTTTCGGGGTGTGTAGCTACAGATTGGTCTATGATTGGTTGTATTTCAACTGAAGAAAGGTGTACCGGGCTCATTAGTCAGATTGGAAATTTCTGCTCTATAACTAGTGAACTAATCTTTTGAGGGTTGAACATGGACCGGTGTGGGAAGCCGACAAAATCAACAGAAAGATAAGTTTTTAATAGGGGAAACGAATTTCTTCGGAATGGCGTTAATAATTCTAGTATTAATAGAATTTCAACTCAATCACGTTTCCGGAAATTTTGAAGCTCGTATTAAGAGTTCCTGAAGGATAGTGTAGGCGAGAACCTGAATATTGACATCACTTCGATGCCGCAAAAGGTTCTTTTTTCCTGTGCAAGCTTTGCCTAAAATTACCGCTGCAAACTAAAAATATCATATTTACCTATACGGAGCCCCGAGAAGCACGACCAAAATGCCTTAATCAGAAAATCATGAGGCATGGGATGCTTTTACCTAGCTTCAGACTTTCTCGCGATTCAGTGCAGGACCGTAAAGTTGTTATAGCAATCGGGTACGATCCTGTGGGTTTTGCCAGAACAAGTCCAATTCATCTGATTTCCCAGAAGGGACTGTATCTTTCCTCTTCCCATTCCCCTCATCCTGATCAGCGGGGATATACGAACCTGGAAATTTATCAGAAGGATATTTCCGAATTCTGAAACTCGCAAGCTGGATATTGAAAGTTGACAGTTAAATATACCCACCAGAGGTTTACGATGAGCTTTGTGGGATTGGTGGATATGGAACTATTGCACTATCTCTTGCACCTTACGGTCCAGAAACCTGTATCACTCGCTATGGCACTATGCTTGTCGCTACAGGTGAGTCCGA